>NZ_JBHYMK010000012.1:0-32343 GCF_042743065.1 Streptomyces sp. NPDC058872 | reverse complement strand
CGGCCGCGCCAGCGGACGCATCCCCCACCCGAGCACCGGCGACCCCACCGACCGACCCAGCGGACGCGTCCCGCATCCCGGCGCCGAGCCGTCGGGGAGGACCGCGTCCCCCGGCCCGGGGGACCGGGCGACGACGGGCACCGGGCACCTGCCGCGGCTCGTCGTGCTCGTCGACGATTTCGACGCCCTGGTCGCCCCGGCGCTCGGTGCCCCCGGCCGACCGGCCGCCGGGTCGGTCGTCCGGGCCCTGGAGGCCGTCGCACGGCACGGGGAGCGCCTCGGGGTGCACCTGGTGGCGACTTCGGCGCGCCCGGACCGCACGGCCGACACCGAATTGGCGCACGGGGCCCGGCTGCGGATCGTGCTCGACGCTCCTCCGGTGGAAGCGGGCCCGGACGTGCCGGCGGCCGGACGGGGGCGACTCGGCCACCCGGACGGCCGGGTGACCCCCTTCCAGGCGGGGCGCGTCACGGGGCGGATCCCGCGCACGGCCACGCTCCGTCCGACGGTCGTCCCGCTGGAGTGGGAGCGGATGGGCGACCCGCCCACCCGTCGCCCGGTCCGCGAGCTGGGCAACGGACCGACGGACCTGGCCTTGCTCGCGAGCGCCCTCGATCGGGCGGCCCGCTCCGTGGAAGCGGTGCCGGTGGCCCCGCTCAGCCACGCCTGATGCCCCCGAATCGCTCCGTCGGGCACCCTGACGACACGTCACAAGCCAATTACGATCGCCCACTTGACGCGAAAGGCGGTATTGCGGGGGCCCGCACCCCGGCGTAGACCTGTCGGCACGGGACAGCGACGCGCACGAAAGAGACGGGGCAGCAATGCGTACAACTCTTCGTCCACGCAAGGCCGTGGCCACGGCAACGGCGACCGTCCTCGCCCTGGCCCTCGCGGCCTGTGGCAGCGGGAGCGACGGGAGCGGGGGCCCGGAGGGGGCCGGCTCCCTCGCGGGCGAGACGGTCACGGTCGCCGCCGTCTGGACCGGGCCGGAGCAGGAGAACTTCACCAAGGTCCTGAAGGAGTTCGAGAAGCGCACGGGCGCGAAGACCGTCTTCGTGCCGGCCCAGGACCCGATCGTGAACTTCCTCGGCACGAAGATCGCCGGTGGTTCCCCGCCGGACGTGGCGATGCTTCCGCAGGTGGGCGCGATCCAACAGGCCGTCGCGGAGAAGTGGTTGAAGCCGGTCGGCCCGGACGCGAAGGCCCAGTTGGCGGCGAACTACTCGCGCGGTTGGCAGGAGCTGGGCGCGGTGGACGGCACCCAGTACGGGGTCTACTTCAAGGCCGCCAACAAGTCCCTGGTCTGGTACAACTCCGCGGTCTTCGACAACGCGGGCGCCGCCGAGCCGAAGACCTGGAAGGAGTTCCTCGGCACCGCCGAGACGATCTCGGCCTCGGGCGTGGCTCCGGTCTCGGTCGGGGGTGCGGACGGCTGGACCCTCACCGACTGGTTCGAGAACGTCTACCTCTCGCAGGCCGGCCCGGCCCGCTACGACCAGTTGGCGAAGCACTCGATCCCGTGGACGGACCCGTCCGTCACGGCCGCGCTGACCACGCTCGGCGAGTTGTTCGGCAAGCCCTCGCTGCTGGCGGGAGGAGCCGACGGGTCCCTGCAGACGGAGTACCCGACCTCGGTCACACAGACCTTCACGGGCGGCGACCAGCCCAAGGGCGCGATGGTCTTCGAGGGCGACTTCGCCGCCGTCAACATCGCCCAGACCGGCGCGGAGATCGGGAAGGACGCGAAGGTCTTCCCCTTCCCCGCGGTCGGCGGCGGCGCGGCCCCGGTCGTGACGGCAGGTGACGCGGCCGTGGCCCTGAAGGACAGCAAGGGCGCGCAGGCGCTCCTCGCCTTCCTCGCCTCTCCGGACGCCGCGAAGATCTGGGCGGCCGAGGGCGGTTTCCTGTCCCCCAACAAGAACCTGGACCCGGCCGCGTACCCGAACGACGTCCAGCGCGAGATCGCCCGGGCGCTCATCGGCGCGGGCGACGACTTCCGCTTCGACATGTCGGACCAGATGCCGCAGTCCTTCGGCGGGACGCCGGGCAAGGGCGAGTGGAAGGCGCTCCAGGACTTCTTGAAGGACCCGAAGGACATCACCGGCACCCAGGCGCGCCTGGAGGCGGACGCGGCGAAGGCGTACCGGGCCGGCGCGAAGGGCTGAGGCGCCGCGATGCCGAGGACCACCCGTCGGAGCGGGGTCGTGGCGGCGGGGTTCCTGTTGCCCGCCCTGCTCCTGCTCGGCGCGCTCGTCGTCTACCCGATCGGGTACTCCGTCCGCCGCTCCTTCTTCGACCGCTCCGACGCCTCTTTCGTCGGCCTCGACAACTACCTCGCCCTGGTCACCGACGAATCGCTCCGCACGGCCCTCCGGAACAACCTGATCTGGTTGGTGGTCGCCCCGGCGGTGGCCACCGCCCTCGGTCTGGTCTTCGCGGTCCTGACCGAACGGGTTCGCTGGGGCACGGCCTTCAAGCTGGTCGTCTTCATGCCGATGGCCATCTCGATGCTCGCCGCCGGGATCATCTTCCGGTTGGTCTACGAGCAGGATCCGGACCGGGGCGTCGCCAACGCCGTCTGGGTGGGGGTCCACGACACCTTCGTCGAGTCCTCCGGCTTCCCCAAGGCCCGGCCGCTGCCGGTGCACCCGCTGGAGGAGGCCGGCGACGGGGCGTACGTCACGAAGGGGCCGGTCCGGGCGGGCGTGCCCGTCAGCATCCCGTTGATCGGGGTGGCACCGGCACGGATGCCGAAGGGAGCGCTCCCGGCACACGCGCCGACGGACACGGTCACCGGTGCCGAGGTCACCGGCACGGCCTGGTTGGACTTCACCCGGGGCGGCGGCGGGAAGCCGAACGTCGTCGATCCGGGAGAGCCGGGGCTGAAGGGCCTGCGGATCGAGGCGGTACGGGACGGGAAGGTCGTCGCCACGACCACGGCCGCGGCCGACGGCAGCTTCGGCCTGCCGGCCGACCGCGCCGACGGCGCCGTGCTCCGCCTGCCCACGAGCAACTTCCGGGAACGGTACGACGGCGTGGAGTGGCTCGGCCCCGCGCTGGTCACCCCGGCCGTGATCGGGGCCTACGTGTGGATGTGGGCCGGGTTCGCGATGGTGCTGATCGGCGCCGGGCTGGCGGCCGTGCCGCGGGAACTGCTCGAAGCGGCGCGGATGGACGGTGCGAACGAGTGGCAGGTCTTCCGACGGATCACGGTGCCGCTCCTGGCCCCGGTCCTGGTGGTCGTCCTCGTCACCCTGATGATCAACGTGCTGAAGATCTTCGACCTGGTCTTCGTGATCGCGCCCGGCTCGACGCAGGACGACGCCAACGTGCTCGCGCTCCAGTTGTACCGCTCGTCCTTCGGCACGGACGCGGACCTCGGGGTCGGCTCGGCCATCGCGGTCGTCCTGCTCCTCCTCGTACTGCCGGTGATGGTGGTCAACATCCGCCGCATCCGAAGGGAGTCCCGCCGATGACCCCGCCCGCCACCGGGAAGGCCCCCGGGGGGACCACCGGAAGCGCGGTCCGCCCCGCCACCCGGCTCGCGGCCCGCCCCGTCACAAGGCTCGCGGCCCGGCTCGCCTCCGGGGCCGCGTCCGGCGCCGTACGGGTCTTCCTGGTCCTCGTCGGCCTGTTCTGGCTGCTGCCGACGGTCGGGCTCCTGCTGTCCTCGCTCCGTTCGCCCTCCGACATCGCGGCGAGCGGCTGGTGGCGGGTGCTCGCCTCCCCGGCCCAACTGACCACCGAGAACTACGGCCGTCTCCTCGCGAACGACACGATCACCGGTTCCCTCCTCTCCACCGTCCTGATCACCGTCCCGGCCACCCTCCTCGTGCTCGTCCTCGGCTCGTTCGCCGGGTACGCCTTCGCCTGGCTGGAGTTCCCCGGCCGGGACTGGTGGTTCCTGGGGGTGGTCGCGCTCCTCGTGGTCCCGGTGCAGGTCGCCCTGGTTCCGGTGTCGAAGCTCTTCGGTGCGGTCGGGCTCTTCGAGACGACCGCGGGGGTCGTCCTCTTCCACACCGCCTTCGGCCTGCCGTTCGCGGTCTTCCTGCTGCGGAACTTCTTCGCGGAGATCCCGCGCGAGCTCCTGGAGGCGGCCCGGCTCGACGGGGCGGGCGAGGTGCGCCTCTTCACCCGGGTGGTGCTGCCGCTCGGCGGTCCGGCGATCGCCTCGCTGGGGATCTTCCAGTTCCTGTGGGTCTGGAACGACATGCTGATCGCACTGGTCTTCGCGGATTCCCAGTCCCCGCCGATCACCGTGGCCCTGCAGCAGCAGGTGCGCCAGTTCGGCAACAACGTGGACGTGCTGGCGCCGGGGGCGTTCGTGTCGATGGTGGTGCCGCTGGTGGTGTTCTTCGCGTTCCAGCGGCAGTTCGCGTCCGGGGTGATGGCGGGTGCGGTGAAGTAGGCCCCGGGGTCAGGCCGTGAGGGCGGCGACCGCCGCACGCGCGAGCCCGTCGACGTATCCGGCCGGCAGCGGGGTGCGGACGACGACCAGGCGCCAGTAGAGCGGTCCGATGACCAGGTCGAGGGCCCGGCCGGGGTCCGTACCGGTGGGGAGTTCGCCGCGTGCGACGGCCTCGCGGACGATCCGGGTCATGACGCCCTGCTGGCCGTCGAGCAGCACGGCCCGGACGGTCTCGGCGATCTCGGGCTGTCGGGCGGCCTCGACGAGCAGGTCGGGGATGACCTGTGAGGCGACCGGGTGACGGAGGGCGTGCGAGGCCACGTCGAGGAGGGCCCGCACGTCCCCGTACAGGGAACCGCTGGCGGGGGCCGGGAGGCCCTGGGCGGCGAAGGCCCCGACGAGGTCGAGGACCAGGGCGAGCTTGGACTTCCAGCGCCGGTAGACGGCGGTCTTGCCGACTCCCGCCCGGCGGGCGATGCCCTCGATGGACATCCGGGCGAAACCGACGGCCGCGAGTTCCTCGAAGACGGCGGCGCGGATGGCTTCGGTCACGTCCTCGCGGAGCACGGCGGCTCCGGCGGGGGCACGGCGGGGGGTCGGCTCGGTCATGGACGGCATCCTAACCAAGGGCAACGTCACGACGATACGGTTGCGTTCCGACGCTTGATCGCCCTAACCTCCCCGTAGCGACGATACGGACCCGTCCCCTCGTCCACGGCACATGCACCCCGCATGCGCGCCCCTTCACCGAAAGCGCCCGCCCGTGACCACGACCCTGCCCCCCGCCGCACCGGCCCCGGCACCCGCCGCACCAGGGGCACCGACCGCCGCCGCGGAGGACCTGAGCGCCCTCGCCCGACGGCACGGCCTGAGCGTCAGCGGCGCCCGCCCTCCGCTCCCCGCCTACGTGCGGCAGCTCTGGTCCCGCCGCGACTTCATCACCGCCTTCGCCACGGCCCGCCTGACCGCGCAGTTCAGCCAGGCCAAGCTCGGCCAGGTCTGGCAGGTGATGACCCCGCTCCTCAACGCGGCCGTCTACTACGTGATCTTCGGCGTCCTGATGGACGCGAAGAGCGGGGTCCCCGACTACGTCCCCTTCCTCATGACCGGCATCTTCGTGTGGACCTTCACCTCCAACACGGCCCTGGCCGGCACCCGGGCGATCAGCGGCAACCTGGGACTGGTGCGCGCCCTGCACTTCCCGCGTGCGAGCCTGCCGATCTCGCTCGCACTCCAGCAGCTCCAGCAGCTGCTGTTCTCGCTCGCCGCGCTCGTCATGATCCTGGTCTGCCTGGGCGAGTTCCCCACCTGGAGCTGGCTGCTCGCCGTCCCCGCGCTCCTCTGCCAGACGCTGTTCAACACGGGCACGGCGCTGGTCCTCGCCCGGCTCGGGGCCCGCACCCCGGACATCAGCCAACTGATGCCGTTCGTGCTCCGCACCTGGATGTACGCCTCGGGCGCGATGTGGTCGATCCAGAACCTGGCGGCCGGCGGACGCTTCCCGGACGCCGTGGTGCTGGCCCTCCAGTGCAACCCCGCGGCGGTCTACATCGACCTCGTGCGCTTCGCCCTCGTCGAGAGCCACACGGCGGCCCAGTTGCCTCCCCATGCATGGGCGCTCGCCGCCGGCTGGGCCCTGCTCTCCTTCGGGGGCGGCTTCCTCTGGTTCTGGAAGGCGGAGGAGACCTACGGCCGTGGCTGACGCACCGGGAACCCCGACCGTCGTGGCCGACGACGTCCACGTCACGTACACCGTCCACGGCGGACGTCCCGGCGACCGAGGCGGTGCCGGCGCGGCGCTCGGTCGGATGCTGCACCGTCGCACGACACCGGACGACCGCCGGGTCCACGCCGTGCGGGGCGTCAGCTTCGTCGCGCGCCGGGGCGAGGCGATCGGCCTGATCGGTTCGAACGGATCGGGGAAATCCAGCCTCCTCAAGGCGGTCGCGGGCCTCCTGCCCGTCGCACGGGGCCGGATCTTCACCCGGGGGCAACCCTCCCTCCTCGGTGTCAACGCGGCCCTGATGGACGACCTGACCGGCGAGCGGAACGTGATCCTGGGCGGCCTCGCGCTGGGCATGAGCCGCACGGAGATCGAGGCGCGCTACGAGGAGATCGTCGAGTTCTCCGGCATCGACGAGAAGGACGGGGCGATCTCGCGCCCGATGCGGACCTACTCCTCCGGCATGGCTGCCCGACTGCGGTTCTCCATCGCCGCGGCCAAGAGCCACGAGGTGCTGCTCGTCGACGAGGCCCTGTCGACCGGTGACGCGCACTTCCGCCGCCGCAGCCGGCGGCGGATCGACGAACTGCGGGCCGGGGCGGGAACGGTCTTCCTGGTGAGCCACGCGCACACGACGATCACGGAGACCTGCGACCGGGCACTGTGGCTGGAGGCGGGAACGCTGCGGAGGGACGGGCCGGCGGAGGAGGTGGTGGCGGCGTACGAGGAGTTCGCGGCCCGACCGAGGAGCAACCAAGCGAGCAAATGGGACATTAACGACTAAAGTGCGGTGGGGTGACGAACGATCACCCGCCTCTCGATCGCCCCCGCCCCGACCCGTCCCGGACGTCCGACCCCCGGGGTGCCCCCGCCGCCCCGCCACGGTCCGAGGGCGCCCCTCCCGCCCTCACCCGGTCCCCCTTCGCTTCGGAGACCTTCACCTCCGCCACCTTCGTCACGGTCAGCCGGGGCCCCGCACTCGCCCTCGCCGCCGTCTGGCTCCTCACCCGGGTCGGCATGCTCCTCCTCCTCGTCCGCGACGACCTCGGCATCGGCGGGGTGAGCGGCGAGATCGCCCTGTACGAGCACTGGTACGGAGGATTCGCGGACGGCACCTTCCCCTCCGGCGACGTCACCTGGCAGTACCCTCCCGGCGCAGGACTCGTGATCATGTCGCCGGGCGTCCTCCCCTGGCTCACCTACTTCCAGGCCTTCGTCGCCCTCGCCCTCCTCGCCGACGCGGTCGTCGCGCTGGCCCTCGCCCACGCCGATGCCGCCCGCGCCACCCACGGCGCCTGGATCTGGGTCTGCGGACTCCCGCTCCTCCTCCACCTGCCGCTCGCCCGGTACGACGTCCAGACCACCGCCCTCGCCGTGCTCGCCCTGCTGGCCATCGGGGCCCGGGCCCCCGCCGCCCACCAGCTCGGCGGGGCGCTGGCCGGGATCGGCGCGATGGTCAAGGTGTGGCCGGCGCTCGCCCTGATCGGCACGCCGCGCGGTCGCACCACCCGCGAGGCCTGGACCGCCGCTGCCGTCGCCGCCCTCGCGCTCCTCGCCACCCTCGCGCTCTTCTTCTCCGACTCCCTGGACTTCCTCCGCCAACAGGGCGACCGGGGCATCCAGATCGAGTCCCTGGGCGGCACGGCACTCGCCCTGGCCCGGGCCGCCGGTGCCTGGCCGGGCGGGGTCGAGTTCCGCTACGGATCCGTCGAATACGTCGGGCCGTACGTCTCCACCCTCGGGCACCTCGCCCTGTTGCTCACCGTCATCGCCTTCGGCTGGCTGCTCCTGTGGCGGCTCCAGGCCCGTCGCTGGAGCCCCGCCACCCCGCTCGACGCGGCCCTGACCGCCGTCCTGCTCTTCACCGTGACCAGTCGGGTGATCAGCCCCCAGTACCTGATCTGGCTGCTCGGCCTCGCCGCCGTCTGCCTGACCTCCCGCGCGACCGTGATGCGCCCGGTGGCCCTGCTGCTCCTCCCGACGGCCGCGCTGAGCTCGCTCGCCTACCCCGTCCTGTACGCCGAGGTCATCGCCGGCACCGTCCCCGGCCTGACCGTCATGCTGCTGCGCAACGGCCTGCTGCTCGCGGCGGCCCTGCTGGCCGCCCGCCGGCTGTGGACCTCGACGGCCGCCGTCCCCACGGGGGCCTGAGGATCCGCAGCGCCAGGGGCGGCGCGCACCGCCGGCTCCCGTTCGGCCCGGACGTGCAGGAGGGCCCCGCCGGAACTCCGGCGGGGCCCTCCCTCATGAACGCATCAGCCGTGCGAACGGAGCAGCGTCCGCATCGTGCGCATCGCCACGGACAGGTTCGCCAGGTCGAAGGTGTCCGAGCCCTGGATCTCCTCCAGGGTCGTCCGCGCGCGGCCCAGGATCGCCGCGTTCTTCTCCTCCCAGGCCTTGAACCGCTCCTCGGGGCTGGTCGTGCCGTTGCCGACCGTCAGGACCTCGGCGGTCAGGGCCGCGTGTGCCGCGAAGAGGTCCTCGCGGATCGAGGCACGGGCCATCGACTGCCACCGGTCGCTGCGCGGCAGCTCGATGATCCGGTCCATCAGATCGGTGATCCGCAGCCGGTCGGCCAGGTCGTAGTAGACCTCGGCGACGGCGAGCGGCTCCTTGCCCGCACGGTCCGCGATCGCGACGACGTCGAGGATCGGGAAGGCGGAGGAGAAGCCGGCGACCCGCAGGGCGATCTCCTCCGGCACGCCGACCTCGGTCAGCTCCGCCAGGATCGACTGGTACCACTCCAGGTCCGAGCCGCGCAGCAGCTCCGGGAGCCGGGTCCAGACCTCTTCGACGCGCTCGGCGAAGAACTCGATGGTCTCGGTGAGCTGGAGCGGCTGCGGCCGGTTGTTGAGCAGCCAGCGGGTGCCGCGCTCGACCAGCCGGCGGGAGTGCAGTCGCATCCGGGTCTGGACGTCGGCCGGCACCCGGTTGTCGAGGGCCTCGACGGCGTCCCAGACCTGACCGAGGCGGAAGACGGCCCGGGCGGCGGTCTGCGCGCGGACGATCTCCTCGATCGATGCTCCGGTCTCCTCGCGGAGGCGGTGCAGGAAGGTCGAGCCACCGGTGTTGACGGTGTCGTTGACCAGGACGGTCGTGATGATCTCGCGGCGCAGGGCGTGGCCGTCGACGGCCTCCGGGAACTTCTCGCTCAGCAGCGACGGGAAGTACGCGTGGAGCAGCCCGCGCAGGTACGGGTCGTCCGGGAGCTCGGTGCCGATCAGCTCCTCGGCCACCGTGATCTTGGTGTACGCGAGGAGGACGGCGAGCTCGGGCTGGCTCAGGCCCCGGCTGTTGTTGAGGAGCTCGCGGATCTGTCGGTCGTTGGGCAGGAACTCCAGGGCGCGGTCGAGCTCGCCGTCGCGGCCCAGGCGGCGCATGAACCGCTGGTGGGCGTGGAGCAGGGACGGCGACTGGGCGACGGCGTTGGCGAGGGCGGTGTTCTGCGCGTAGTTGTTGCGCAGGACGAGCCGGCCGACCTCGTCCGTCATCTCCGCGAGGATCTTGTTGCGCTGCTTGACGGTCATGTCGCCCTCGGCGACGAGCCCGTTGAGCAGGATCTTGATGTTGACCTCGTGGTCGGAGGTGTCGACGCCGGCGCTGTTGTCGATGGCGTCGGTGTTGACCTTGCCGCCCAGGCCTTCGGGTCCGCCGCTGCGGGCGAACTCGATGCGGCCCAACTGGGTGGCGCCGAGGTTGCCTCCCTCGCCGATGACCTGGGCGCGGACGTTCTGGCCGTCGACGCGGATGGCGTCGTTGGCCTTGTCGCCGACGTCGGGGTTGGACTCCGCCGAGGACTTCACGTACGTGCCGATGCCGCCGTTCCACAGCAGGTCGACGGGGGCCTGCAGGATGGCCTTCATCAGCTCGGCCGGGGTCAGCTTGGTGACGCCGTCCTCGATGCCGAGCACGGCCCGCATCGGCGCGTTGACCGGGATGGACTTGGCGGAGCGGGGGTGGATGCCGCCGCCGGCCGAGAGCAGCTCGGTGTTGTAGTCGGCCCAGGACGAACGCGGCAGGTCGAAGAGCCTGCGGCGCTCGGCGTAGGAGACGGCCGCGTCCGGGTTCGGGTCGATGAAGATGTGGCGGTGGTCGAAGGCGGCGACCAGGCGGATGTGCTCGGAGAGCAGCATGCCGTTGCCGAAGACGTCGCCGGACATGTCGCCGACGCCGACGACCGTGAAGTCCTCGGTCTGGGTGTCGTGGCCCAACTCGCGGAAGTGCCGCTTGACGGACTCCCAGGCGCCGCGGGCCGTGATGCCCATGCCCTTGTGGTCGTAGCCCGCGGAACCGCCGGAGGCGAAGGCGTCGCCCAGCCAGAAGCCGTACGACTCCGCGACCCCGTTGGCGATGTCGGAGAAGGTCGCGGTGCCCTTGTCGGCCGCGACCACGAGGTAGGTGTCGTCCTCGTCGTGGCGGACCACGTCGGCCGGCGGCACGACCTCGCCCGCGACCAGGTTGTCGGTGATGTCGAGGAGCGCCGAGATGAAGGTCTTGTAGGAGGCGATGCCTTCGGCCAGCCAGGCGTCGCGGTCCACGGACGGGTCCGGCAGTTGCTTGGCGACGAAGCCGCCCTTGGCGCCGACCGGCACGATGACGGTGTTCTTCACCATCTGGGCCTTGACCAGGCCGAGGATCTCCGTGCGGAAGTCCTCCCGGCGGTCGGACCAGCGCAGGCCGCCTCGGGCGACCTTGCCGAAGCGCAGGTGGACGCCCTCGACGCGCGGGGAGTACACCCAGATCTCGAAGGCCGGACGCGGGGCCGGCAGGTCGGGGATGGCCTGCGGGTCGAACTTCATCGACACGTAGGAGTGCGGGCGGCCGTCCGCCGCGGCCTGGAAGAAGTTCGTCCGCAGGGTGGCCTTGATGACGGTGAGGAAGGACCGCAGGATCCGGTCCTCGTCCAGGCTCGCGACCTGGTCGAGGGCGCCGTCCAGCTCCTCCAGGATGCCGTCGGTCAGCTCGGTGCCGGCGCGCTGGCGCTCCGGTGCCATCCGGGCCTCGAAGAGGGAGACGAGCAGCCGGGTGGTGTGGACGTTGTTGCGGAGGGTGTCCTCCATGTAGTCCTGGCTGAAGGTGGCACCGGCCTGCCGGAGGTACTTGGCGTAGGCGCGCAGCACCATCGCCTCGCGCCAGGTGAGCCCGGCGGACAGGACGAGCGAGTTGAAGTTGTCGTTCTCCGCCTCGCCGTTCCAGGTGGCGGCGAAGGCCTCCTGGAAGCGCTCGCGGGCGTCGTCGCCGAGGTAGTCGGCGCCGCTGCCGGAGGAGGCCGGCATCCGCAGGCCGAAGTCGTAGATCCAGGCGTGGGTGCGGTCGGCGCAGCGCAGCTCGTACGGACGCTCGTCGGTGACCTCGACGCCGAGCCGGTTGAGGACCGGCAGGACGGCGGAGAGCGAGATCTGGTCGCCCGTCTTGTAGATCTTGAAGCGGCGCTCGCCGGGCCCGGCGGCGACGGGCTCGTAGAGGGAGAGCGCGAAGTCCTTGCCGCTCGCCGTGAGGGCTTCCATGCGGACCAGGTCGGCCACGGCGGCGCGCGGCGAGTGGTCGGCCTTGTAGCCCTCGGAGAAGGCGGTGCCGTAGCGGCGGAGCAGCTCGGCGGCGCGCTCTTCGCCGAACTCGGCGTTGAGCGCCTCGCCGAAGCCGTCGGCCCAGGAGCGGGCGGCTTCGACCAGCCGGGACTCGATGCGGTCGACGTCGGCATCGGTGAGCTTCGCCAGCTCGGTGCCGGGCTTGACGCGGACGACGAAGTGCAGGCGGGACAGGATCGACTCGGTGTTCCAGGCGGTGAAGTCGACGCTGGTGCCGTCGAGCTCCTCCTTCAGGATGTCGATGATCCGCAGCCGGACGCGGGTCGTGTAGCGGTCGCGCGGCAGGTAGACGAGGGCCGAGTAGTAGCGGCCGTACTCGTCCTGGCGCAGGTAGAGGCGCAGCCGGCGCCGCTCCTGGAGGTAGAGGACGCTGGTGACGACGGACTGCAGCTGGTCGACCGGGGTCTGGAAGAGCTCGTCGCGCGGGTACGTCTCCAGGATCTGGAGCAGGTCGCGGCCGTCGTGGCTGTTGGGCGAGAAGCCGGCGCCCTCCAGGACCTCCTGGACCTTGCGCTTGACCACGGGGACCCGGCGGACGGACTCCGTGTAGGCGGCGGAGGAGAAGAGTCCGAGGAAGCGCCGCTCGCCGATGACGTTGCCCTCGGCGTCGAACTTCTTCACCCCGACGTAGTCGAGGTAGGAGGGGCGGTGCACAGTCGCCCGGCTGTTGGCCTTCGTCAGGATCAGCAGCTTGTGCTCGCGCGCCTTGGCGCGGGCGTCGGCGGGCAGCCGGCTGAAGGACGGCGAGACGGGGTGGGCGTGGTGGCCCTGGTCGTCGGCGCCGTGCTGGGGGTCGGAGCGCAGGATGCCGAGGCCAGTGCCGGGGACGGCGGCGAGGGCATCGCCGTTGACCAGCTCGTACTCTCGGTAACCGAGGAAGGTGAAGTGGTCGTCGGCGAGCCAGCGCAGCAGCTCGCGGGCCTCCTCCACCTCGGTCGGCCGCAGGTCGGAAGCGGTGGGCTCGGAAGGCAGCCCGTCGGCGATGCGCAGGGCGGCATCGCGCATCTTCTCCCAGTCCTCGACCGTCTCGCGGACGTCGGACAGCACGCGCAGCAGGTCGTTGGTGATCTGCTTGAGGTCGGCGCGGTCGGTCTCGCGGTCGATCTCGACGTGGATCCAGGACTCGGTGAGGGCGTCGTGCGGCAGCTCGCCGTGGATCTGGGCCGCCAGGACCTCGATGAGCTTTCCGGTGACGTCCCGGCGGACGAGGACCTGCGGGTGGATCACGACGTGGATGCCGCGGCCCTGGCGGGAGAGCTCGTTGGTCACCGAGTCGACGAGGAAGGGCATGTCGTCGGTGACGACCTCGACGACGGAGTGGCTGCTGGTCCAGCCGTTCTCCTCCACCGTCGGGGTGTGGACGCGCACGTTCGCGGTGCCCTGCGGGCGGTTCTCCGCGAGGCGGTAGTGAGAGAGCGCCGCGCCGAACACGTCGACCGGGTCCCGGTCGTCGAGGTCCTCCGGCGCGGTGTGCAGGTAGTAGCGCTGGAGGTAGTCGAGCACGGTGTCCCGGTCCGGACGTTCCTCCGCGCCCTCCGGGCCCGTCGGAAGTCGCCCCCCGACCGGGCTGTGCTCAGCTACCCGAGCGGCCCGTTCGAGCAGCTCGGCCTTTGCTTCGTCCAGCTTGGTCTGCATGTCCTCTGACTCCTGTCGCGCGCCGTTGCGTGACGTCGGTGGAAGAAAGGGCACAACGCCACGACGCGGGGATTCCGGTCGACCTCGACGCTATGCCCGGATGAGAGATGCCCGGGTCTTTATCGGCCACGGAACGCGGCGCACCCGGACGGAGGGGATCGGCGGACGCACGGTCGGCCCGGCCGCTGTCGCGGGCCGGGCGGCAGCCGGGGGCTTCACTGCCCCCCTGGCGTATCGCGCTGATCACGGGAAAAGCCTATCGCCCCGGACCCCCGAACCGTCATGAGCCGTATGCGTACAAAAGAGCGGGCGAAGTTTGACGTTATGGACAGCGACACGTGTCCTCTTGGCAAAGCACGCCGGGGACGGCAGCGTGGACCCGAGTACGGCAGACCGACCCTCTGTGATCTGGGAGAGCCATGGCGAAGATCCTGATCGTGACCGGTGACGCGGCGGAGTCGCTGGAGGTGATGTACCCGTACCAGCGGCTTCTGGAGGAGGGGTACGAGGTCGACATCGCGGCCCCGGCCCGCAAGACGCTCCGCTTCGTCGTCCACGACTTCAAGCCGGGCTACGACACCTACACGGAGAAGCCCGGCTACACCTGGCCCGCCGACCTGGCCTTCTCGGAGGTGGATCCGGGCGCGTACGTGGCCGTGGTGATCCCCGGCGGACGCGCGCCGGAGTACCTGCGCAACGACCCGGAGCTCCGCAAGATCCTCAAGGCGTTCTTCGACGCCGACAAGCCGGTGGCCCAGATCTGCCACGGCCCGCTCCTGACGGCGGCGGTCGGCGGCCTGGAGGGCCGCCGGGTCACCGCCTACCCGGCCCTGGAGATCGACATGCAGGTGGCGGGGGCCACCTTCCAGGACAGCGCGGCCGTGGTGGACGGCCTCCTGGTCTCCTCCCGGGCCTGGCCGGACCACCCCAGCTGGATGCGCGAGTTCCTGAAGGTCCTGCGCGCCAAGGCCTGACGCACGACGGCACCGCGCCCTGCCCGACGTCGGGGCGGGCACGCCGCGGTCCGGGACGCACCCCGGACCGCGGCCGGGGCAGCGCGGCGGACCGCTACACCAGCTCCTCGGCGACGGCGACCGCCTCTTCCAGGGAGTCCACCACCGGCGCCCCGACCCGCTCCAGCGACGCCCGACTGTGCGACCCCCCGGTGTACAGCACCGCCCGTGCACCCACGTGGGCCGCCGCCACCGCGTCGTCGGCGGCGTCGCCGATGACGACCACGCGCTCCGCGGGGACCCGCAGCGCGGCGAGGTGCCGCACCATGTGCCCGGACTTCCCGTCGGTCGAGGTGTCGACGCGGCCGTCCAACCGGACGAACCGCTCTGCGATTCCGTGCCTCTGCACGAGCGGCACGAGGTGCACATGGGGCGCGAGCGAGAGCAGCGACTGCGTGAGTCCGGACGCCTGTCGCGCCGCGAGGAGCTCGGCCGCACCGGCAGTGAGACCGCACGACTCGGCCCGCTCCCAGTAGTGCCGGTGGAAGACGTCGTCCATGACGGCCCACTCCTCCTCGGTCGGCAGCCGACCCATCAGCCGCTCGTAAAACTTCGGCACCGGCACGGTGTACAGCTCGCGGTAGCGCTCCAGGGTGATCGACGCGAGTCCGAGCTCCGCGAAGGCCGCGTTCGTCGCCCCGATCACCGCGCCGATGTCGTCGAGCAGTGTGCCGTTCCAGTCCCAGACCAGGTGCTTCCCGTGCTTCCCCATGGAAAGAAAGTACCCGGCCCCACCGGCGGCGAAGAGTCCACGACCGCCAGGGCAGTCAGCCGAGCAGCGTCGGGATCTCCTGCACCCCGAACCAGAGCAGCTCGTGGTCCTCGGCCCCGTCCACGACGAACTGCGCGTCGTCGTCGCCCCGGTCCGCCGCACCGAGCGCGTTCGCCGCGGCGGTGACGTCCTCGTCGGCGTCCTCCGCGTCGGCGTGCACCGCCGCCGCCTTGGCCAGCGGAACGGCACCGGCGATCCGCACCTCGCCGAGGGAAGCGGCGTCGAGCCCGCGCTCGGGGTCGACGACGGCGTCCTTGTCGGCCACGTCGACGGCGACCACGATCCGCCGCCGGGGCGCCTCGGGGTCTCCGGCGAGAAGGCGCAGGGAGGCGGAAGCGGCCCGGTTGAGCGCCGCGTACTCCAGCTCCTCGATGTCGTCGGAGACGTACCACTCGCGCAGCGCGGGGGTGACGGCGTAGGCGGTCAGCGGGCCGGGGCCCAGCTCGCCCGCCTTGTGCGCCTGTGCGAGACCGGGAAGGGTCAGGGGGACGTAGACGCGCATGGCTGGCCGCTTTCGTAGTCGGAGAGGCCCTCAGGATACGTGCGGAGTCCCCCTTCGGGGCGGCCGGGCGAACGCACCACGCGGCCACTGCCGGAGGGCGTCCTCGACGCCGCCGGAGATCCGGTGTCCCCCGGCGTCACCCTGATAGGTGATCCGCCTTCCGGAGCGCCCCTGCCCGAAGGGCGCTTGCGGGCCCCCGGGATCCACCCGTACAAGATCCTCAGGTCAAGTTACCGACTGGTACCGCTCGCTCACGGAACGACAGGGGCCCGCCATGAACACCACGCTGACCAGCACCCCCTCACCCACCCCACGCCGCCGCGCGGCCCCCGGCGGCCCGGCCGGCACCCGCCCCCGCGGCGCGGCGGGCCCCCGTCCCCACGGCCCGGCCCAAGGCGGCCCGCGCCGCACCGCGCCCCGCGCGCTGCCCCCGCACACCGTCTTCGCCGAGCGCCTGCTCGCCGTGCTCAGCGGTGAGCGGCCCGTCCACTGGATGCTCGGCCACACCGTCGGCACCGCCTACGAGCAGCTGGTCCGGCTCGCCCCGCACACCCCCCTGCGCTCCCCCGGCCCCCGCCCGGTCCTGCGCCGCTGCTCGGTGCAGGTGCACTCCCCGCAATCGGTCGTCGAGGCCTTCGCGACCGTCACCACCGGAGCCCGGGTGCGGGCCATGGCGTTCCGCCTGGAGCGCGGCGGCGACCAGCGCTGGCGCTGCGCCGCAGTGGAACTCGACGGACTCGACGGCACCGCCCGCCGGCCATGACGGAGGGGCCGGCCGCCCCCTCGGGCAACCGGCCCCTCCGCACTGCTCAGAAGGTCACTTCTTGCGGCGGCGCCCGCCGCTCGCGTTCTTCTGCGCCTTGCGCCGCTCCGCGCGGGTCATGCCGTCCTCGGAGGCGAAGTCGCCCTCGATGACGCCGCCGTCGCCGTCCACGGTCGGCGCCGAGAAGTGCAGCCGGTCCGGCCGCTGCGGGGCTTCGAGCCCCTTGGCGCGGATCTCCGGACGCCCGTTGCCCGGCACGGCGTCACGGGGCGCGTCCTCCTTGGCGAGCGAGGGAGCGCCCGCCTGCACCGGGACCTCCTCGACCTGCTGCTCGACCTGGACCTCCAGGTTGAACAGGTAGCCGACGGACTCCTCCTTGATGCCCTCCATCATGGCGGTGAACATGTCGAAGCCCTCGCGCTGGTACTCGACCAGCGGGTCCTTCTGCGCCATCGCGCGCAGGCCGATGCCCTCCTGGAGGTAGTCCATCTCGTAGAGGTGCTCGCGCCACTTGCGGTCCAGCACCGAGAGGACCACGCGCCGCTCCAGCTCACGCATGATGTCCGGGCCGAGCTGCGCCTCGCGCGCCTCGTACTGCTCGTGGATGTCGTCCTTGATGGACTCGGCGATGAACTCGGCGGTGATCCCCGCCCGGTCCCCGGCCGCGTCCTCCAGCTCCTCCACGGTGACCTTCACCGGGTAGAGCTGCTTGAAGGCGTTCCACAGGCGGTCGAGGTCCCACTCCTCCGCGAAGCCCTCGGCGGTCTCCTGGCGGATGTAGTCGTCGATCGTGTCGTCCATGAAGTGGCGGACCTGCTCGTGCAGGTCCTCGCCCTCCAGGACGCGGCGCCGCTCGCCGTAGATGACCTCGCGCTGACGGTTGAGGACCTCGTCGTACTTCAGGACGTTCTTGCGCGTCTCGAAGTTCTGGGTCTCGACCTGCGACTGGGCGGAGGCGATGGCACGGGTGACCATCTTGTTCTCGATCGGCACGTCGTCCGGGACGTTGGCCATGGCCATCACGCGCTCGACCATCTGCGCCTTGAACAGCCGCATCAGGTCGTCGCCGAGCGAGAGGTAGAAACGGGACTCACCGGGGTCGCCCTGACGGCCGGAACGACCACGGAGCTGGTTGTCGATGCGGCGCGACTCGTGGCGCTCGGTGCCGAGGACGTACAGCCCGCCGAGGTCCTTGACCTCTTCGAACTCCGCCTTCACGGCCTTCTCGGCGCGCTCCATGGCGGCGGGAAGGGCAGCGGCCCACTCCTCGACGTGCTCCACCGGGTCCAGACCCGCCTGGCGCAGCTCGGCCTCGGCGAGGTCGTCCGGGTTGCCGCCGAGCTTGATGTCCGTACCACGACCGGCCATGTTGGTGGCGACGGTGACGGCGCCGCGGCGGCCGGCCTGAGCGACGATCGTGGCCTCGCGCTCGTGGTGCTTGGCGTTGAGGACCTCGTGCGGAACGCCACGCTTGGCGAGCTGCTGCGAGAGGTACTCGGACTTCTCGACGGAGGTCGTGCCGACGAGGACCGGCTGGCCCTTCTCGTGCTTCTCCGCGATGTCGTCGACGACGGCGGCGAACTTGGCGACCTCGGTCCGGTAGATCAGGTCGGACTGGTCCTTGCGCTGCATCGGCCGGTTCGTCGGGATCGGGACGACGCCGAGCTTGTAGATCTGGTGGAACTCCGCGGCCTCGGTCATGGCCGTGCCGGTCATGCCGGAGAGCTTGTCGTAGAGGCGGAAGAAGTTCTGCAGGGTGATCGTGGCGAGGGTCTGGTTCTCGTCCTTGATCTGCACCCCCTCCTTCGCCTCGATCGCCTGGTGCATGCCCTCGTTGTAGCGGCGCCCGGCGAGGATGCGGCCGGTGTGCTCGTCGACGATCATGACTTCGCCGTCCATGACGACGTAGTCCTTGTCCTTCTTGAACAGCTCCTTCGCCTTGATGGCGTTGTTCAAGTAGCCGACGAGCGGGGTGTTCACCGACTCGTAGAGGTTGTCGATGCCCAGCCAGTCCTCGACCTTGGCGACGCCCGCCTCGTGGATGGCGACGGTGCGCTTCTTCTCGTCGACCTCGTAGTCGCCGGTCTCCTCGATGCCCTTGAGCGGGTTGCCCGGCTCGCCCGGGGTCAGGCGGGTCACCAGCTTGGCGAAGTCGCCGTACCACTTGGTGGCCTGGTCGGCGGGGCCGGAGATGATCAGCGGCGTACGGGCCTCGTCGACGAGGATGGAGTCGACCTCGTCGACACAGGCGAAGTTGTGGCCGCGCTGGACGAGCTCGTCCTTGGACCAGGCCATGTTGTCGCGCAGGTAGTCGAAGCCGAACTCGTTGTTCGTGCCGTAGGTGATGTCGCAGTTGTACTGCTCGCGGCGCTGGGCCGGCGTCATGTTCGCCAGGATGCAGCCGACGGTCAGACCGAGGAACTTGTGCACCCGGCCCATGAGCTCGGAGTCCCGCTCGGCCAGGTAGTCGTTGACCGTGATCAGGTGCACGCCCTTGCCGGAGAGCGCATTGAGGTAGGCGGGGAGCGTGCCGACGAGGGTCTTGCCCTCACCGGTCTTCATCTCGGCGACGTGGCCGAGGTGGAGCGCGGCGCCGCCCATCAGCTGGACGTCGTAGTGGCGCTGGCCGAGGACGCGCTTGGCTGCTTCGCGAACGGTCGCGAAGGCCTCGGGCATCAGGTCGTCGAGGCTCTCGCCGTCGGCGTACCGCTGCTTGTACTCCTCGGTGAGCGCCCGCAGGTCGGCGTCGGAGAGGTTGACGAAGTCCTCTTCGATGGAGTTGACCTGGTCCGCGATGCGGTGCAGTTTGCGCAGGATCTTGCCTTCGCCTGCACGCATGAGCTTGTTGAAGACGGACACTGAGGCTGGTCTCCTTGCCGGTCGGGCCTGGCACTGGGTCTTGTGATGGACGCGAGCGCGGGCACGGCAGGTGGTCCCCACCGCAACGGCCATCGTAAGCGAGACCGCCCTTGCACTGGGAGGCCCGCAGTGCCGAAGCCGCACGTCCGCCCGTAGAGGAGAACGCGCGAGGTGGGCGGAAGGTGCCGCCTCATCCGAAAAGTGTTCGCTTCGAGCCCGTCCGGTCACCACAATCCCGACATGGAACCCATCACCCTCAGCACCGACCGCCTGCGACTGCGCGCCTTCGTCCCCGAGGACGTCGACAGGGTGTACGAGATCTGCCAGGACCCCACCATCCAGCGGTGGACCGTCGTGCCCTCCCCGTACCGCCGCGAGGACGCCTCCTTCTTCCTCGAGCGCCTGGTCCCGGACGGTTGGCGGGACGACACCGAGTACACCTTCGCCGTGGAGCCGCTGGAGGGCGGCCCGCTCTTCGCCGCGACCGGCCTGCACGCCCGCGACACCGGGGTCTGGGAGATCGGCTTCTGGATGGCGCCCGAGCAGCGGGGCCACGGCTACATGACCGAGGCCGTGCGCGCCCTGGCCCACTGGGCCTTCACCGGTCTCGGCTGCGTCCGGCTGGTCTGGCGCGCCGAGGTCGGCAACACGGCCTCGCGGGCGGTGGCCGAGCGGGTGGGCTTCGTCCCGGAGGGCGTCCAGCGCGCCGGACTCGCCAACAAAAACACCCTCCGGGACGGCTGGGTGGGCTCCCTGCTCCCCTCCGACTTCGGCCTGCCCAGCCCCCTGCCGTACCTCCCCGCCCGCGACCTGCCGACCGGCGCCGCATGAGGCCGGGGCGGGGCCCGCTGTCAGTACCGGGACCTAGGGTGCCGTCCATGACGACTGCGCCGCGCCCCGCCGCCGAACTGTCCGCCGACGAAGCCCGCAGGATCGCGCTGCGCGCCCAGGGCTTCCTGGGCGCCCCCGACCGCAGGGCCGGGGTGCGCGGGGTGCTCCGGTCCCTCGGCCAGGTCCAACTGGACACCATTTCGGTCCTCGCCCGCTCCCACGAACTCATCCCCTACGCGCGCCTCGGGGCCGTCGGCCGGGCGACGGTGGAGGACGCGTACTGGACGGGGGCACACGCATTCGAGTACTGGTCGCACGCCGCCTGCGTCCTGCCGGTGGAGGAGTGGCCGCACTTCGCCTTCCGCCGGCGCGCCTACCGCAACCGCCCGCACTGGGGTCACGACCTGTCGGCCGGTGCGTACGACAAGGTGATCGACCAGCTGCGGGCCGAGGGACCGCAGACGGCGACCGAACTGGGCGGCGCGAAGAACAAGGGCGAGTGGTGGGACTGGTCCGACGCCAAGATCGCCGTCGAGCGGGCACTGATGTACGGCGAGGTGGTGGTCGTCGAGCGGCGCGGTTGGAAGCGGGTCTACGACCTGGCCGAGCGGGCGGTCCCGCAGGCGCTGTTCCACGACGACCTGGCGGATGCCGAATGCGTGCGGCGGCTGGTGCGGCAGGCCGGCGAAGCGCTGGGCGTGGGCACCCGTGCGGACATCGCCGACTACCACCGGATCAAGGGCGAACAGTTCGACGCGGTGGTCGAGGCCTCGGGCCTGGTGCCCGTGACGGTGGCGGGCTGGGGGAAGCCCGCCTGGGCGGACCCGGCGGCGCTCGCCACGGAGCCGCGCGGCCGGCACCGCACGACGTTGCTCTCCCCGTTCGACTCGCTGATCTGGGAGCGGGCCCGGACGGAGCGGATCTTCGGCTTCACCCACCGCCTGGAGGCGTACGTGCCGAAGCAGAAGCGGGTCCACGGTTACTTCGCCATGCCGGTCCTCGCCGGGGGGCGCCTGGTCGGCCGGGTGGATCCGGCGCGGGAGGGCAGGACCCTGGTCGCCCGACAGGTGACGCTGGACGGCCCGAAGGCGGTGCCGGCGGTGGCCCGGGCCCTGGGGGAGGCCGCCGCGTGGGTCGGCTGCGATGCGGTGGCGGTCGAGCGGGTCGATGCCCCGGAGCTGGCGAAGGACCTGGTGGCGGCCCTGGGGTGAGGCCGTCCGCGGTCCCCGTCGGACCGGCGCGCGGCTGCGGTGCGCGGCGGGGCGGGGCCGGTTCGGGTGGCCTACCGGATTTCGAGGATCTTCTCCCGCATCGCGTACACCACGGCCTCCATGCGCGAGTGCAGCTGCAGCTTCTCCAGGATGTTCCGGACGTGGTTCTTCACCGTGTTCTCGGAGATGAACAGTTCCTTGGCGATGTCACGGTTGTTCATCCCGGTCGCGACGAGCTTGAGGACCTCCAGCTCCCGGTCGGTCAACCGGGGGGCCGGCACGAGCCTGCGCTCGTCGGTGCGCTGGATCATCGACTTGAACTCGGTGAGCAGCTTGGACGCCATGGACGGGCTGATCTGCGATTGTCCGTCCGCAACCGCGCGGATCGCCGTCGCGACCTCGTCGGTGGAGATCTCCTTCAGGAGGTAGCCGGTCGCCCCCGCCTTGATCGCTTCGTAGAGGTCGGCCTCCTCGTCGCTGATCGTCAACATGATGATCTTGGCGCTGGGGGCCACCTCCTTGATGGAGGTGCACGCCTCGATGCCGCCGCGCCGGGGCATCCGCACGTCCATCAGGACGATGTCCGGCAGGAGGTCGGCCGCCTTGTCGACGGCCTCGGCGCCGTCGCCGGCCTCGCCGACGACCTGGATGTCCTCCTCCTGGGCGAGGACGATCTCGAGTCCGCGACGGAAGAGGGCGTGGTCGTCCACGACGAGGACCCTGATCGGCTCCTTGCGGAACGCTCCGCCGTCCGCGTCCGATCCCTCCGGGACCGCACCACCGTGCTCGCGCCCGCTGAGCACCGGTCCGAAGCTGTCCGCCATCGTTCCTCCCCCTGAAGGCCGTGGCCTGAATTCGTTTCCGGTCCGCCAACCCGTACTCCACGAGCACCGGTTGGCGTGCGCGCCATGATTTCATGCCCGGACGACGACGGGGTGATCCACGGGCGCACAGGGGTGCCCCTGGGAGGCGCAGCGCGCTCCAGGGGCACCGAGTGGAACACCTCTCGGTCGGAGGTGGTGCGGGCGGCTCGTTCAGCCGCCGAGGGCACCGCCGGCGCCGCCGCCCTCGGCGAGCGGGTCGCTCTCCAAGTGGATGACGCCGTAGTCGTACGCGTGTCGCCGGTAGACGACGCTCGGCTGCTTGGTGTCGGAGTCGACGAAGAGGTAGAAGTCGTGCCCGACCAGTTCCATCTCGTAGAGCGCCTGGTCGAGCGTCATCGGTGCGGCCCGGTGGGTCTTCTCCCGGACCACCAGGGGGCCTTCGCCCTGGACCTCGATGGAGCCCATCATCGTGGTGGGCACCTTGTCGGTCTCGTCGGCGACGAGCTGGCCGTCCCCGTTCAGCTGGGCGGCACCGGGGACCACGTCCCCGACCTCGGCCGCCGACAGCCTGCCGTTCCCGCGGCGGGTGTACCGCTTGTCGTGCTGCTTGCGCAGTCGTGCCTCGAGCTTGTCGCTGGCGAGGTCGAGCGCTGCGTACGGGTCGCCTGCCGCAGCTTCCGCCCGGATCACCGGGCCTCGGGAGTGGAGGGTGATCTCCACGCGGTCGGACCGGTCGGCCTGCCGCGGGTTGTGCTCCTTGGACACCTCGACGTCGAGGCTGATCACCTTGCCGTCGAGCTTCTGGATCTTCTCCAGCTTCAGCTTCTCGGCCACGTGCTTGCGGAACCGCTCGGGCACCTCGGTCTTGCGGCCCTTGACGACGATGTCCACGCAGAACTCCGTTCCCGGATCGCCCTGGTCGGCTCCTTGGCCGCCGGGCATCTCCCTTTGCACCAGACTCCGGATGGATTACCGGAGCTCGGACTTGGCGACTTCGCCCTCCTCCTCCCCAGTCGACAAGATCTCCACCCCATCGACAAGAGGTTAATTCGCCCTGAACTCCTGTCCTGTAGGCGCAACCATGTATTCGGTGAGGCGATGGCGTTCACCATTCCTCACAACCGAACATAGCCCCTTCGGACGGGTGTTGGCACCCGCTACCGCGACATACCTCCGATCGGGTGCTTTCACCTCTCACCACCTGCAACGATCCAAGATCCCCGCGAGTTCCGGTTTATTTCGAACGAGGCGGGAGAGGATGCGATCACGGCCGCCACCTGCTGTTCGATTTCGCCTTGTGTCGAACCGGTCGGTAAGCCGTGCGGTATTCCAGGAATGAACGGAAGGCGAACGGCTGCGAGGGCGCGCGCCGCCTCGGCGAGCGAGGCCCCCGTCGTCATCAGGTCGTCCACGAGCACGACCCTTCCCGTGCCGAGGAGACGTGCCCCGCCCGGCACCACCCGGAGCGCCCCGTCGAGGTTGGCGAGCCGCCCACGCGCCCCGAGCCCTGACTGGTCCGCCACGCGCCGCCGGTGCCGGAGCACCGGCAGGACGCGCGTCGGCCTCCCCGCCTTCCGCAGCCGCCCCGCTGCGGACAGCGCGATCCGCCGCATCGGATCATGGCCACGTGCCCGTACGGAGCGCCGCGAGGACGGCACCGGTACGAGGAGGAGCGGACGGCCCGTGGCGTCCGCTGGCGGGCCCGTGGCGGCCTCCACGGCCCCGGCCAGGGCTTCGCCCAGGGGGCGGGCGAGGGGGAGGGCACCGCGCTCCTTGTGGGCGAGGAGCAGTTCCCTGACGGCATCGGCGTACGGCGCGGCAGCGTGGACCACCGGCAGCCCGGCGGGCTCGGGTGCGGGCCTCACCCTGCGCGGCGCCGCCCCGAGGAGCGCATCCGCGCACTCCGGGCACAGCTCCGCCCGTGGTCTGCCACAGCCGCCGCAGGCGACCGGCAGCACCAGCCCGACGACCTCGTGCCACCACCCCCGCATGGCTCCACTGTGCGCCTTCGCGCGCCACCCGGCCACCCCTGTGGAAAACCCCTCCGACGCCCCCGAAGTCCGTCAAGTGCAGTCGTCCCCACCCGGTCGCGCGGAGCCGTCTGCGGCCGGGGAACCGCACCGCGCGCGGCGCCCCGGCAGGGGGTCGGCCTACCCCGGGTAGACCGGGGAGGAGCCCTTCTTGGCCACGGGCTGCCAGTTCGTTCCGGGGGCCAGCCGCACGATGCCGTCATCACCCGACACGGCCACCACCGGCGCCGCGTCCGTGTGCGGGGCGGCCACCGAGGTCACCCCGTTCAGCCCGGGGAGCACCGCGGTGGTGGAAGTCGACCCGTCGGTCTGGAGGTAACGGACCTGCTGGACGCCGCCCGCCTCCTTGCCGACCACGAGGAGCCGACTGGGTCCTGCCCAGGAAACGGCCGTGACGGACTCCAGTCGAGGTGCGGCGGGCTGCGGGTCCAGGACCGAGACGACCGTCTCCTCGTCATTGGTCTGCCGCTGGACCCGGCCGATCTGCAGGGTCGTGTGGTCACCCCGCGTCACCGCCATGGCGATCCGCACCCCGTCCGCGGAGACCCTCAGCGACTCGATGCGCGCGCCGTCGTCCAACCAGGGCGTGCGGACCTTGACGGGCTGGCCGGTGCCGCCCGGCACCATCCACAGCTGGGGCGCGGCGGGGTCACGATCGGCGACCCACAGATCGCCCTTGCCGTCCCAGCTGGGCGCGGACAACCGGTCCTCGGGTCGGACCGCCCGGCTCGTCAGGACCGGCGGCAGCGGCTCGCCCTCCGTGGTGATGGAGGAGACGACCAGTTCGCGACCGGTCTCACTGGTCCCGGCAGCCCGGGTCTCGCCCCGGTCGACGGCGACCGAACCGAGCGGCACCGTGCCCTTGCCGAGGGGCCCCGGAACCTGGATCGGCGCGTTCGGCTCCTTGCCCCCGACGACCAGCATCATCAGCTTGCCGTGCTCGTCGACGAAGTACGGGTTCTCCTTGCCGCTGGTGTTCCGCACGGCCGCGAACTCCGCCGCCTGCCCCTGTCCCAACCGGCACAGGAAACGCCTGTGCGAGTCCAGGAGCTCCACCTGCTCGACGTTGACGGAGGTCAGGTCGCGCAGGGTGAACAACAGCTGGACCGCCATCCGTCGGCAGGCCTCGCCGCCGATCCCGTCCGCCTTGTCGTTGAGCGGCACCCTCAGCGTGGACTGGTCGTCCGGGGCCAGGCTGGTGACCCCGCTCTTCAGTTCCGTGCCGGAGGGGAACTGGGAGTCGACGGCCGGCTTCAGCCAGTTCGTCGGCCCTTCGAGCAGCGCCCTGACCGTCTGCGTCACCGGATCCATCCGGGTGACCGGGTCC
Source organism: Streptomyces sp. NPDC058872 (assembly GCF_042743065.1). NCBI lineage: Bacteria > Bacillati > Actinomycetota > Actinomycetes > Kitasatosporales > Streptomycetaceae > Streptomyces > Streptomyces sp. NPDC058872. The sequence goes on along the minus strand of NZ_JBHYMK010000012.1, from coordinate 6,854 downwards.
TGCCGCTGCCGGATGTAGACGGGATCGGCGACGACCCAGTTCTCCCCGGAGGCGAAGTAGTACTTGTTGACGGAACGGTAGTTCCGGAGGAAGTCGGCCTCGCCGAGGATCAGGCCGGGCGGAAGGCTGTCGATGCGCCACTCCTTGCCCTTGCCCTTCGCAGTCGGCTGCTGCACGACGTGGATCGACTGGAGGTACTCGGCGGGACTGACCGGCTGGTACGCGTGCCGGGCGTCCACGGTCGCGATCTTCCGGCCGGAGAGCGGGAAGGAACGGCCCGGGCTGTCGGGGTCCGCGTTGCGGTCCGCCTGGTCGCGGTTGGGGGCCGTGGTGAGCACGGTGATGCTCTCCTCCGGCTTCCAGTTCTGCGCGGCCTTCTCCGTGAGGTACTTGCGGGCCGTGGCGAAGCCGGGATCGTCACTGGTCATGGCTTCCAGGAAGCCGTCGACGATCTCCTTCGGGTCGGCGTTCTCCCGGGGGGCGACGGCGTAGACCCGCACCTGCGAGTCACCCGTGTTGGGTCCCTTCACCTGCTGCACGTCCCCGCTGTCGGGCATCGTGGCGCACCCGGTCGCCAGCAGGCCTCCGCACGCGGCCAGCACCAGCACCCGGGCGCTCCGTCGCCGGCCCGCACGTTCCGCTCGGGAGTCAGCTCCCACGTGTCCCGTCCTCCCACTCCAGATGTCCGTTCCCGCCGGCCGTCGCCGTACCCGCCCCACCGTCGCCGTCCGGTGTCGCCCGCGCCACCACCCGGGCGCCGCTGCCGGGCAGCGCCGTCGGATCGACGGTCGCCCGCGAGGGCGCGGGCAGTCTCGGGGGCACGGGAAGGTGCGGCCGGTCGCCCGCCGGCTGTGTCGGCACCGCGGCCCGGGAGTCGCGCTCCCGGGCCCGTCCGGCGGCGGCCTGCTCGCGGTTGCGCCGCGAGTCCTCGGGCTCCAGGGGTATCGGGGAGCCCCGCAGCGGCTCGTCCGCGGTGCGCGGCAGGGTGAGTCGGAACTGTGAGCCTCCGCCGGGCTCCCCCCAGGCCTGGAGCCAGCCGCCGTGCAGCCGCGCGTCCTCGACGGCGATGGACAGGCCGAGGCCGGTGCCACCGGTGGTGCGCGCCCGCGCGGGGTCGGCGCGCCAGAAGCGGTTGAAGACCCGGGTGGCCTCGCCCGGCTTCAGGCCGACGCCGTAGTCGCGGACGGCGACGGCGACGGCCCCGCCCGCGGCGGCGAGCTTCACCACGACGTCACGGCCCTCGCCGTGCTCGACGGCGTTGACGACGAGGTTGCGCAGCACCCGCTCGACCCGGCGGGCGTCCGCCTCGGCCACCACGGGCTGTTCGTCTCCGACGACCACGATCCGGGTGCCCTTGCGTTCGGCGAGGGGCTCGGCGCCGCCGATGACGCGGCGGACGACCTGGCGCAGGTCTATCGGCTCGGCCTCCAGGGCCGCCGCCCCCGCGTCGAAGCGGCTGATCTCCAGGAGGTCGGAGAGCAGTGACTCGAAGCGGTCGAGCTGGTCCCCGAGGAGTTCGGCGGAGCGGGCGGTGACGGGGTCGAAGTCGACGCGCGCCTCGTGGATGACGTCAGCGGCCATCCGCACGGTCGTCAGCGGGGTCCGCAGCTCGTGCGAAACGTCGGAGACGAACCGCCGCTGCATCCGCGAGAGGTCCTCCAGCTGCTGGATCTTGAGCTGGAGGTTGGAGGCCATCTTGTTGAAGGCCTCGCCGAGGCGTGCGATGTCGTCCTCGCCGGTCACCTTCATCCGCTCCTGGAGCCGGCCCGCCGAGAGCCGCTCGGCGATTCCTGCGGCCATCCGCACGGGTGTGACGACCTGGCGCACCATGAGCCAGGCGATGGCGCCGAGCAGGACGACGACGAAGAGCCCTGCGGTCGCCAGGGTCCCCTTGACCAGGGTGAGGGAGTCCTCCTCCTGGGCCAGTGGGAAGAGGTAGTAGAGCTCGTACTGATCGCCGTCGGCGTCGTTCAGTCGCTTGCCGATCACCAACCCGGGCTCGGAGGCCTTGCTGCTGGTGTAGTGGATCCGCGTGAACTTCTGGAAGGTTCCGGTGCCCTGGGCCACCCAGTGCCGCAGGTCAGCGGGGATGCTCGTGATCGGATCGACCTCGCCGGAGGCACGGGCGCCGCGGTTCGCGGTGTCCCCGCCGTCGCGGGAGAGCGCGACCACGTTGAAGGCGCTCTGGCCACCACTGGCAAGCTGCTCGACCAGCGTGGAGCGCCAGTTCAGGGAGGTGCCGACCCGCACCCCGTCCTGCTGTCCGGGCGCGGCGGGCGTGGTCGGGGTGGTTGCCGCCCTGTCCTGGGCCGCGGAGAACCCTCCGGCGGCCTGGCTCTGGGCGGCCTTCTCCTTCGCGTCGAGCAGCCCGTTGCGGACCTGCCCGATGACGACGATGCCGAGCAGCAGCACCACGCCGAGGGACATCAGCAGGGTGCCCGCGACGATCCGCAGCTGGATGTTGCGCCGCCACAGCCGCACGGCGGGCAGCAGCGGTCTGCGGATCCAGCGCGCGAAGAGCCGGAGGACCGACCCACCGCGCGTGCCGTCCCCCGAGAGCCGTCCCTGACGGAGCAGACGGCCGAAACGCGGGCCCCCCCGCCCCGGTCCGGCAGCCCGCCCCGTACGGACTCCCGGGTCCCCGGGCTTCGGAGCAGTACTGCCCGTACTCATGTCAGCTCGGTCCTGCCTTGTAACCGACGCCGCGGACGGTCACCACGATCTCCGGGCGCTCGGGGTCCTTCTCGACCTTCGAGCGCAGTCGCTGGACGTGCACGTTGACCAGCCGGGTGTCGGCCGCGTGCCGGTAGCCCCACACCTGCTCAAGCAGGACCTCACGGGTGAAGACCTGCCACGGCTTGCGCGCCAGCGCGACCAGCAGGTCGAACTCCAACGGGGTGAGGGCGATGGCCTGCCCGTCCCGCTTCACCGAGTGGCCCGCCACGTCGATGACCAGGTCACCGATGGTGAGCTGCTCCGGAGCCGGTTCCTCGGACCTCCGCAGCCTCGCCCGGATGCGGGCGACGAGCTCCTTCGGCTTGAACGGCTTCACGATGTAGTCGTCGGCGCCCGACTCCAAGCCCACGACCACGTCGACGGTGTCGCTCTTGGCGGTGAGCATCACGATCGGCACGCCCGACTCGGCCCTGATGAGCCGGCACACCTCGATGCCGTCCCGTCCGGGCAGCATCAGGTCGAGCAGCACCAGGTCGGGCTTGGCATCGCGGAAAGCAGCCAGCGCCTTGTCGCCGTCAGCGACGAACGACGGCTCGAACCCTTCACCCCGCAGCACGATGCCGAGCATCTCGGCCAGTGCGGTGTCGTCGTCGACGACAAGAACGCGTCCCTTCATATCGACATCATCCCATTTCCGTATCAGTCCTAAGGCGGCTGGTGAGATACCTCACTGACCTGCGGCGACGTCCTCGATCACTCGTCGGTGACTGCCCGTGTTCGTGGGTGCTGATGTCAGTCATGGATGTCACCCCTGTGTCCCCCGCGGTCGCGCAGAACCGTACCTCGTGTGGCCTCGTACGGCCCACGGCACGGATCGGGCTACTTCGCGGACCGTCCCTCAGCGGTCTCCCCCGCCCGGGGCGCAAGACCCTCAAGGGCGCCCCTCCAGGCCCGTCAGCGGACCGTCATCGTGCGCCTTGACCGGGCATCCGCGCAGTGTGCCGCGTAGCGCTCGCGCGATGACGGTCCGGACAAAGGTGCGAAGGAAGGGCCCACTCCGGCCCATCGGCACACCTCGCGTGGCACGATGGCACCCGGCCCGCCGCCGTCTCAGGTGTCGGCCGCCGTGACCGAGCCGGTTCGCCGATCCGGCACCGCGACCATTCCTCCGAGGTGGACGACCGTGAACGACACTCCGGGCTGGACCTCGCCCGGATCCGGCCCCTCCGACCAGCAGGGCGATACGGGAGTTCCCGCTCCCCCCGCTGCAGTCGACGCTAACGGCTCCACCCCCCAGTGGTCCAAGGAACAGCCTCCCGCCGGCCAATGGTCCCCTCCTGCAGTCCCCGCTCCGCGTCCCGCTCCCGGCCGGAACTGGGGAACCCCGCACTCCAACGCTCCTCGGGACAGGCCCCCGGCCCCGAAGCCCGGCGTCATTCCGCTGCGCCCCCTGGGCACGGGCGAGATCCTCGGCGGCGCGGTGAAGACCCTCCGCACCTACTGGGCCACCCTCCTCGCCATCACGGTCCCGGTCGCAGTGGTCTCCCAGATCGCCAATGTCCTGGCCCAGCGCTACCTCGTGCCGGTCACTCCCGGAATCGACCCGGACGCCACGCCCGCGGAGCAGCTGAGGCAGTCCCTCGACTCGACCCAGACCTCCCTGGTCGGCACGATTCCCTCCCTGTTCGTGGCGTTGATGGCTTCGCTCGTGGTCGCAGCGCTGCTGACCGTGGTCATCAGTCGTGCGGTCCTCGGGCGTCCGGTCACCCTGGGTTCCGCCTGGCAGGAGGCTCGCCCGCGTCTGCTCCAGTTGCTGGGACTGACCCTGCTGCTCTCGGTGATGAGCGTGGCCATCGTGTGCGTCGGCCTGCTCCCGGGGCTCCTGCTCGGCGGGGTCGGCGGGGGAGCCTTGGGCTTCCTCGGTGGCCTCGGCGGTCTGGTGGTGGTCATCTGGCTGATGGTCCGCTTCAGCCTCGCCTCCCCTTCCCTGATGCTGGAGCGCCAAGGGGTGGCCCTCTCCCTGAAGCGCTCGGCAAAGCTGGTGCAGGGCTCCTGGTGGCGGATCTTCGGCATCACCGTGCTGACCCAGTTGCTGATCCTCGTCTTCAGCGGGATCACCATGGCCCCGTTCACCCTCATCGGCGTCGCGGTCGACGGCGAAGGGCTCTCCGGCCTCCTTTCCGGCACCACCACGACCTTCGGCTGGCCGTTCCTCGTCGTCACGGGCATCGGCGGCGTGATCGTCAGCGTGGTCACCTACCCGATCTCGGCCGGTGTGACGGCCCTCCTCTACGTGGACCAGCGCATCCGTCGCGAAGCCCTGGACCTCGAACTGGCCCGAGCAGCAGGCGTCCCCGGTTATGGCACCAGCTCCGTCGGGGGCTGATACCACAACGGTCAGGGGACCGTCGACGTTGTTGTGGCTGCACGCCGACGGTGACGTTGAGTGGGCGTCTCCCGCGTACCCGCTCGTGAGGCGGCGGAGCGGGAGCGCCCGATCCCCAGTTGCCACGAGGACGGTCCCTGCCTCCGCCAGCACGCACTCAGAAGCTTCTGGGGCTCGACGAGCTCTTCGGCACCGCTTCCGGGGCCATTCCGAGCGGCGTCATCGGCCAGGCCGTGGTCCTGACCGGTGGTCCCGCCCCTTGCGACGGTGCAATCCGCCGACTCCCACGGCGCGCTCGGCAGCCTCGGCAACGCGACGGGTGATTTTCCCCGTCCTCATCCCCTCCGGCCGGCTGTGGGGCACCCTGCGACTCGCCGTCGCAGTCCTCCTCGCCGTGCCGTGGCGCGGGCGCCACCTCGGTCCCCTGTTCACCGAGCCCCTCGAACCCCTTCCCGTCGCCCTTCGCGCGCCCGAGACCACCGAGGGCCGCGCCCGGCTCCACCACAGGGCGAACGCCCGTTGAACGGCCGTGGCCTCCGCCCTGCGCGCCGCAACCGGTCTCGTCGCCTCCTTGCCCTATCGGGGCACGTCCTCCCCGAAGCTTCCCGGGAGTCGCCAGAACCCTTTGTGATCAATAGGTGGTGCTCGGGCTGGATAGGGTGTCCCGGACGTCAGGCATGGGGGATCGTGTTGGAGCGACGGAAAGTGATCGGGATCGGAGCGGGGCTGGCGGTCCTGCCCGTCTGGTGGCTCCTGTGGCAGGCTGCGGGCGGGACCGACGAGGACTGGCGCACCGAAACCGAGCCGCTGGAGCGGGCGTTCCCTGCGCTGGGGCCGCTCACCGACGCCCAGTGGGTGAGCAGTCGGGACGACGAGCGGGGCCTACCTTCGCCGGAGCTGGTGATCTCGGGCTTTGCCCGGTTGACGCCGGGGAAGCTTGCCGATCCGGCGAGGGCGAGGTTGTGCATGCGGGCGATGCCGAGCATGGCCTGGTGGACGCCATCGCCTTGAGACGGCAGTCTCGGAGGATCTTCCAGGTCTTCATACAGGCGAAGACGTACTCGACGCGGGCTCGGACCTGCTCGTGGGACTTGTCGTGTTCTTCTTTCCAGTCCGGGAGTTCGCTCTGGCCGCATCTACTCCATCGCGCCACAGCGTGGTCAGCAGTTCGCCGAAGCAGCGCGGGCTCAGCCCCGCGAACGGGGTTATCCAGGACGGCTCCGATGCCGTGATCACACTCGCCGCATCGTGATCATCATTCAGACCGGCCCAATGCCGAGGCAATCCCACAGTTACGCTGATCGGGGCAGTCAACCGTGCGCAAGACCCGGGGGACCGTGAACCGACCACTGCTGTTCCTTGACGTGGACGGGCCGCTCAACCCGTACGCGGCTAAGCCGGAGAGGCGTCCTGACGGCTACACCACACTCAGAGTCCCCCAGAACGACGCCTACCGGGACGACAGAGGCCTCTTCGTCAGGTGTGTGGGGTGAACGCAGAAAAGCCCCGCACCAAAAGGTGCGGGGCTTTCCCACAATGATTGTTCGGCGGTGTCCTACTCTCCCACAGGGTCCCCCCTGCAGTACCATCGGCGCTGAAAGGCTTAGCTTCCGGGTTCGGAATGTAACCGGGCGTTTCCCTAACGCTATGACCACCGAAACACTATGAAGTTGAACTCAACCGGCAAAGGGAGTTCATTGCTTCAGAACTAACACAGTGGACGCGAGCAACTGAGGACAAGCCCTCGGCCTATTAGTACCGGTCAGCTCCACCCATTACTGGGCTTCCACAT